>OZ245995.1:160000-187500 GCA_965230185.1 Motiliproteus sp. | reverse complement strand
ATCAATAAGATAGGTCTTATTCACCTGAATCAGGAGCTCGACCGCAGAAGAAATGCTGCAATGGTCCCGCCCCGCTGCCATAACCCAGCTGATCAGCAGACCGCAACGCGCCAGTTATATAACCCCTGGCCTTTGCAACCGCATCTGTGCAGGACATCCCGCTGGCCAGGCCGGCAGCAATAGCAGAAGACAACGTACAACCCGTTCCATGAGTATTCTTCGTATCGACCCGTTTTTCAGTAAAAGCATACTGCTGACCATCCGTCAGCAGCAGGTCTTCGCAGATATCACCGGGGAGATGGCCGCCTTTCAACAGCACGGAATCCACACCTGTGTTTCTGATCAGCTTCAGAGCATCAGCCGGCTGCTTTATCACCTGCTGTTCCGTCAGAGTGGTAATAACCGCTGCCTCCCGGATATTCGGCGTCACCAGGGTCACGCGGGGCAGTAGTTCCGATATCAGCAACCGGACACCTTCTTTATCCAGTAGCGGCTTACCAGTACTACTGACCAGCACCGGATCCAGCACCACCGGAATATGGGGGTACCGCCCCAGCAACTCAATCACCACAGCCACAAGCTCGCTCCGGCAGAGCATCCCCAGCTTAATGGCCTGTATCGGAAAATCTTCCAGCACTGCCAGCATCTGGCTATGCAACATATCCGCAGATACCGGCATAACCCCAGAAACCCGACAGGTATTCTGGGCCGTAACCGCAGTGATAGCGGTGGCCACGTAAACCCCCAGCGCAGCACCGGTTTTCAGATCAGCCTGGATTCCCGCCCCTGCTCCACTGTCAGAGCCGGCCACACTGAGCATACAAGGCCAGTTGTTAATATCTGATGGGTTATTCGCCATTGAACACTCCATTGAATCGGTAATCAGCGCCGAGTTTATCAGAACCAACAGCCCTCCGGTTCCAATAACCCATGCAAAAAATAGGAGTTTTTCCTATGTCGACAACCAACGCTTCCGTCAATAATGGCCAGCAGGGAAGGGGAGCGCTGATTAAGGAAATTCAGCCGGCCAGGAGGCCTGTTTCAGGAAGAAACAAACAGGGACGATCACGCCCGCAGGGATTGCGGCTCCACCCCCTTGTCAGTGTTGCCGATACAACTGAGCAGCCCTTTCCTTCTGCGACTTCATCAGAAATCAGGCTGCTGACTATTTCTGACATTCCGGACAGAATACCGTTGCCCGCTGCCCTATCTTTACTTCTTTCAACTCAGACTCACACTGACGACAGGGCTCACCACCACGACCATAGACCTGTAACTCCTGCTGAAAATAACCCGGTTTACCATCCCCGCCAACAAAGTCCTTCAGTGTCGTGCCACCCTGACGTATCGCCCTTTCCAGCACTGTCCGGATAATTTCTGCCAGCCGCTGATAGCGTTCAGCGGAAATTCTGCCTGCCGCACGGCGGGGGTCGATTCCCGCCTCAAAGAGGGCCTCATTGGCATAAATGTTCCCCACCCCCACCACGACCTGATTATCCATAATAAAGGTCTTTACCGGCTGCTTTCTGTTTCTGGACATCCGGAACAGCCGTTCCCCATCAAAATCGGCCGATAAGGGTTCAGGCCCCAGCTTCTCAAGCAGCGGATGGGATTCAGGCTGATCATCACACCAGAGCACCGCTCCGAAGCGCCGCGGGTCGGTGTAGCGTAGCCACTGCCCGGTATCAAAGCAGAAATCTACATGATCGTGCTTGCCCGGCGGCGTTTCGGCCCTGACCAGCCGCAAACTGCCGGACATACCCAGGTGAATTATCAGCACGCCGGTTTCAAACCTGAGCAACAGATATTTAGCCCGCCTTGACACGTCAGTGAGGCGCTGATCACTGAGCAATTCGCTGAGCCGCTCCGGCACCGGCCAGCGCAGACGCGGCTGCCTGACCAGGACAGACTTTACCTGCGCACCGACCAGGTGCGGGGCTATACCACGACGGGTCGTCTCAACCTCGGGTAGTTCCGGCATAGCATCCTCCTGCTTATAGCGGTAAAACCGGGAAATATCAGGCACAAAAAAACCCGGCATAACCGGGTTTTTTCGAAGCAGGATCAGTATTACTTGATCTTGGCTTCCTTGTACATCACGTGCTTGCGAACTACCGGATCAAACTTCTTCATCTCCAGCTTTTCAGGAGTGGTACGCTTGTTCTTGTCGGTAGTGTAGAAGTGGCCAGTGCCGGCACTGGAAACCATTTTAATCTTATCGCGCATTGTTCCGCTCCTTTATACCTTGATGCCTTTGGCACGAACTTCAGCCAGAACAGCATCGATACCTTTCTTATCGATGATACGCATACCCTTAGAGGTAACACGCAGACGGACGAAACGATTTTCGCTCTCAACCCAGAAACGGTGCCAGTGCAGGTTAGGCAGGAAACGACGACGAGTTTTGTTCTGAGCGTGGGAAACATTGTTCCCTGTTACAGGGCGCTTGCCTGTAACCATGCATACCTTAGACATAGTATTATCCTGTTTACGCGATCCAGATTATTGGTCCAGATTCAGCCTGAGTCCGATTGCAACTCAGCCCACCGAACCTGACCCTCAGGCGGAGCGTCCTCACCCGTTGAGGACAAAATCCCGTACCGCGGATCAGCGAGCGGCACATCATACAGAAAAGCGCAGCCACCCGCAAACAACTGCACAAAAATTCAACACCTGACAGCTGCGAAAGACCGGGATCAGAGCCAGCCACGCTCAGCAAAAGAGACCGGTTCGCCGTCACCGATTACCAGATGATCCAGCAGCCGCACATCGATCAGTGAGACAGCCTCTCTCAGTCGCTCCGTTATCTGCCGGTCCGATCTGCTCGGTTCCGCCACCCCGGATGGATGGTTGTGAGCAACAATGATCGCAGCGGCATTGTAAGCCAGAGTCTGCCGGACCACCTCCCGGGGATAAACGCCAGCGCTGTCGATGGTGCCCTGAAACAGCTCTTCGAAGGCGATCAGTCGGTACTGATTATCCAGAAACAGCACCGCAAAGATTTCCCGCTTACGATCTCGCAGACGGCTGATAACCAGCCGCCGGGTATCCACGGGAGATCGCAAAGCGTCAGTGCGCTGCAGCTGTTCGGTAAGATGACGTCGATTCAGCTCCAGTACCGCCTGCAACAATGAATACTTTGCTCGCCCCAGCCCAGGCGCGCTGCAGAATTCGGTTTCGGAGGCATTCATCAGCGCCCTGACGCCCCCAAAACTGAGCAGCAGATCGCGGGACAGGTCCACCGCGCTTCGGCCGGGTATACCGGTGCGCAGAAAGATCGCCAGCAGCTCGGCATCGGACAGAGCCCGGGCTCCTTTCTGCAACAGTTTTTCACGTGGCCGCTCTCCTTCGGGCCAGTCGGATATCGCCATTTTCTCACTCCCTGAGTCAGGCACCACTTTTCTGGAATGGAGCACCGGCAGCGTTGAAAAGCGTCTCAGTCTCCCCTGTGCTCCCCCGGTGTCTGATGATATATTAGTGAGCTTTTACTCACCGTCAAGCGCTTACCCATGCACAGATTGAGCAATAAACGCATCCTTATCGGCATCACTGGAGGCATCGCCGCCTATAAGAGCGCCGAACTGACCCGACAGTTTAAAACCGCCGGCGCCGAGGTCAGGGTCGTCCTGACACCGGCGGCGGCCGAGTTTATTACACCGCTGACGTTGCAGGCGTTGTCCGGCAACCCGGTTCACCAGCACCTGCTGGACCCGGAAGCCGAGGCGGGCATGGGCCATATCGAGCTGGCCAGATGGGCCGACCTGATCATCATCGCACCGGCCAGCGCCGACTTTATCGCCCGCCTGGCCGGCGGAATGGGTAATGATCTGCTGACAACCCTCTGCCTGGCCGCGGAGGCTCCCATCGTACTGGCACCGGCAATGAACCAGGCCATGTGGCGGGATCAGCGTACTCAGGATAACGTTGCCCGGCTGGAAAAACTGGGCATGCAGATGATGGGGCCCGGCGTCGGCGACCAGGCCTGTGGTGACAGCGGTCCCGGACGAATGCTGGAACCGGAACAGCTGGCCGAAGGCTGTGCCGAACTGTTCAGCAACAAAGCCCTGAGTGGCAGCCGGGTGGTAATTACTGCCGGTCCGACCCGAGAAGCGATCGATCCGGTGCGCTATATCAGCAACCACAGCTCCGGCAAGATGGGCTACGCGCTGGCGGAAGCCGCTGTCGAAGCCGGCGCCCGGGTAACGCTGATCAGTGGTCCGGTTAATCTCAGCACACCCGACCGGGTAACCGGCGTCGATGTAATCAGCGCTGAGGATATGCTGGATGCCAGTCTCAATGAGCTGGGTGATTGCGATATCTTTATTGCGGCAGCGGCCGTGGCCGACTACCGACCGGCCTCTGCAGCTGAGCAGAAACTGAAGAAAACCCGAGAGAACATGGAGATCAGTCTGGTCAGAAATCCCGACATCGTCGCCACGGTTGCCACCCATCAGCAACGCCCGTTTACCATCGGCTTTGCCGCCGAGACGGAAAAGGTGGTCGAGTACGCCCGGGACAAGATGCGTCGTAAAAATCTCGACATGATTATCGCCAATGATGTTGCCGGGGAAGGCATCGGGTTCAACAGCGATGACAATGCCGTCACCGTGGTTCAGCGGGACCGTGAGCAAAGCATTCCACAAACCTCAAAATCACAGCTGGCACGGCAACTGATTACACTGATCGCCGATGCCCGGAAGAAGACTGCACAATGAAAAAACTACAGGTAAAGATTCTCGACAGCCGCATCGGTAACGAATTTCCGCTGCCCGCCTACGCCACCCCCGGTTCTGCCGGTATGGACCTGCGCGCCTGCCTTGATCAGGAGCTGGTGCTGGAGCCGGGTCAGACAACACTGATTCCCACCGGCTTATCCATTCATATTGAAGACCCCGGTCTCTGCGCCATGCTGCTGCCACGCTCCGGCCTCGGCCACAAGCATGGCGTCGTGCTAGGCAATCTGGTGGGTCTGATCGACTCCGACTACCAGGGGCCGCTGATGGTTTCCTGCTGGAATCGCGGCCATCAGACCTTCACAGTCGCCCCGGGTGAACGAATTGCTCAGATGGTCCTGGTACCGGTCGTCCAGGCTGATTTTGAGATCGTCGAAGAGTTCAGCGACAGCGATCGTGGCGAAGGTGGTTTCGGCCACTCCGGTCGCCACTGAGGGCGGGATCGGCCCCGATCCACAGAATTTATGACAGCCCCGCCAGTCGGGGCAAAGGACCAGAGACAATTATGGACACCCTGAACACAGCACTACCGGAACAACTCCCCGAATCCATCTTTCGCGCCTACGATATCCGCGGCATCGTCGGAGACACCCTGACCCCGGCCGTGGTCTATCATATCGGCCGCGCAATCGGTTCAGCCGCCGCAGCGGAAGGCGAAAACGCAGTGGTCGTCGGCGCCGATGGGCGGGTCTCCAGCCCGGAGATGAATAACGCTCTGATCCGCGGCCTGCGAGACAGCGGCCGCGACGTTATGGATATCGGCATGGTACCGACGCCGGTACTCTATTACGGCACTCATATTCTCGACAGCAACACCGGTGTGATGATTACCGGCAGCCACAATCCGGCCGACTACAACGGTTTCAAGATCGTTATCAACGGAAAAACCCTCTACGGCGACGATATACAGGCGCTGCTGACCCGGATTAAGACCCGGGATTACACTGAAGGCAGCGGCAATCTGCAGAAGGTCAGCGTCTCAGGCGACTATCTGACCCGAATCAGCGACGATATCAGGCTGCAACGCCCGCTGAAGGTGGTGGTGGACTGCGGTAATGGCGTTACCGGTAACCTGGCCCCGCAGATGCTGAAAGCCCTGGGCTGCGAACTGACCGAACTGTACTGTGATATTGACGGCACCTTCCCTAACCATCACCCGGATCCGGGCAAGCCGGAAAACCTGGTCGACCTGATCCGTGAAGTAAAGGCTCAGAAAGCCGATCTGGGGCTGGCCTTCGACGGCGACGGAGACCGTGTCGGCGTGGTGACCGCCAGCGGTAAGATGGTCTATCCTGATCGTCTGCTGATGCTGTTTGCGCTGGATGTGATCAGCCGCAACCCCGGTGCCGAGATCATCTACGACGTGAAATGCACGCGGCTGCTGCAACCGGTGCTGGAACAGGCCGGCGGCAAACCCTGCATGTGGAAGACCGGCCACTCGCTGATCAAGGCACGGATGAAAGAAACCGGCGCCCTGCTGGCCGGAGAGATGAGCGGCCATATCTTCTTCAAAGAGCGCTGGTACGGGTTTGACGACGGCCTGTACGGAGCGGCCCGGCTGCTGGAAATTCTGGCCGCCGATGAACGCAGCGCCGATGAGATCTTCGACGCCTTCCCGGAAGACGTCAGCACCCCGGAGATCAACATCACCGTCACCGACGAATCCAAGTTCACCATCGTCAGTCAGCTGCAGCAGGCCGACTATCCCGGCGGCAACGCTTCCACCATCGACGGAATTCGGGTCGATTACCCCGATGGCTGGGGTCTGGTCCGCGCCTCCAATACCACACCGGTACTGGTACTGCGCTTCGAGGCGGAGTCGGAAGACAGCCTCCGGCGTATTCGCGAGCAGTTCCAGCAGCACCTTCACCAGGTGGATAGCAGCCTGACCATCCCCAACCACTGAAACCGTTAACTATTCGCCGGCCCCGGGCCGGCGGACAACCGGAACACCCGCAGGAAGTGATATGCCTCTGAACCGCGACTCCGCCATGAACGTGGCAAAAGTACTCTCCGAAGCCCTGCCCTATATTCAGCGCTTCTCCGGCAAGACCCTGGTCATCAAGTACGGCGGCAACGCCATGACCGACGAGACCCTGAAAAACAGCTTTGCCCGCGATATCGTACTGATGAAAACGGTCGGTATTAACCCCATCGTCGTTCACGGTGGCGGCCCTCAGATCGGCGACCTGCTCAATAAGCTCAGCATCGAGTCCCGCTTCGTCAACGGCATGCGAGTGACCGACAGCGCCACTATGGATGTCGTCGAAATGGTGCTTGGCGGACTGGTCAACAAAGATATCGTTGGCCTGATCAACAGCAATGGCGGCAAGGCAATCGGCCTTACCGGCAAGGACGGTAAGCTGATCAAGGCCAGTAAGCTGAAGGTCAAACATAAGTCTCCCGAGATGCAGTCCTCCGAAATTATCGACATCGGCCATGTCGGTGAAGTGGAAAGCATCAACACCGAAGTGCTGGAGATGCTGGTGGACAGCCACTTTATCCCGGTGATCGCTCCCATCGGCGTCGGCAGAGATGGCAGCTCCTACAACATCAATGCGGACCTGGTTGCCGGCAAGATCGCCGAAGTGCTGAAGGCGGAAAAACTGATTCTGCTGACCAATATCGCCGGTCTGCTCGATAAGCAGGGCGAAGTACTGACCGGTCTGAGCACCGAACAGGTCGATGACCTGATCGAAGACGGAACCATCCACGGCGGCATGCTGCCCAAGATCGGCTGTGCCCTCAGCGCGGTCAATGCCGGCGTCACCAGTGCTCACATCATCGATGGCCGGGTCTCCCACGCCACGCTGCTGGAGATCTTCACTGACGAGGGTGTTGGCACCCTGATCACCAATCAGAACCTTTAAGCGGACATCATGACACAGACCAACCCCAACAATACCGGCGACGAACAGAAGCTGAGCCGTCGGGAGCAGATCCTGCAGGCCCTGGCGCATATGCTGGAAGCCAGCCCCGGAACCCGCATCACCACGGCGGCACTGGCAAAAGAGGTCGGCGTTTCGGAAGCGGCGCTGTATCGCCACTTTCCCAGTAAGGCCAAGATGTTTGAAGGTCTGATCGGCTTTATCGAGGACACGCTGTTCAGCCGCGTGAAACTGATCACCCAGAGCGAAGGCGGCAGTGCCAAACAGTGCGAGCAGATACTGATTCTGCTGCTCGCCTTTGTGGAAAAGAACCCAGGCATGGGTCGTATTCTGGCCGGCGATGCGCTGGCAGGCGAGACCGAACGCCTGCGCATTCGCGTCAGTCAGATGTTTGACCGGCTGGAAACTCAGCTGAAGACCGTGATCCGGGAAGCGGAGCTCCGTGAAGGTCTGCGCAGCCAGGCCAGCCCGGGAGCAACCGCCAATCTGCTGCTTGCAGCCGCCGAGGGTCGCATTCGTCAGTTTGTACGCAGTGATTACCGGCAACCACCGACAGCGGACTGGGAAGATCAGTGGCCGCTGCTGAGCCAGGGTCTGTTCAGAAACTGATCCTCGGCTGCCAGTAATCCGCCGGCCAGAAACTATCGCGGGGCATCAGGCCCCGCCTCTCTTCTGCTTCCCTGCTTCTTCGTAAATACCGCTATGGATCTGACGGAACAATTAAGTCTGCTGGTGATCGCTTACCTGGCTAACACCCTGTCCGCCCTGGCCGGCGGCGGCGCCGGGTTGCTGCAGTTTCCGGTCCTGCTTTTCCTGGGGCTCAGCTTCGGCACCGCCCTGGCCACTCACAAGATAGCCAGCGTCGCTCTGGGCGTCGGCGCCACACTCCGACATCTGAAAGAGGGTAATCTGAACTGGCGTTTCGCCGGCTATATACTGCTTTGCGGTCTGCCCGGAGTGATCATCGGCGCCAGCCTGATCCTGCAATTGCCAGATGCCTGGGCGATTCTGTCACTGGGACTGCTGACCACCGGTCTCGGCCTCTATTCCCGGTTCAGGAAAGATCTCGGCCTGGCGCAGGAGCCTCGTAACCGCCACACCACCGGTATGCTGATCGGTGGCCTCGGACTGTTTACGATCGGACTTTTGAACGGTTCGCTGACCTCCGGAACCGGCCTGTTCGTGACAATCTGGCTGGTACGCTGGTACGGGCTGGATTATCAGCGAGCGGTGGCTTATACGCTGATTCTGGTGGGGCTGTTCTGGAATGGCTTCGGCGCGCTGGCGGTCAGCCTGCAGACAGAACCACGCTGGGAGTGGCTGCCGGTGTTGCTGCTGGGCTCATTACTGGGGGCTTACTGCGGCGCTCATCTGGGAATCAGCCGGGGCAACAGGGTGATCAAACAGGCCTTCGAGCTGCTGACGTTGCTGGTCGGCATAAAGCTGATCGTCGATGGGCTGAGTCTGCTGCTCTGAGGCCATGCAGTCCCGAGGCTGTTCATCACAGCTGACGGCAACCATCAGCGCCCGGGCCCGCTGCTTCTGACGCTGAAAATAAGCGGCCCGACGGCTGGCCTCACGCTTCTCATTAATCAGTGCCGACACGGTCAGCAAGCGGATTCCCTGCTCATCCAGCTGCGGCAACGCTCGCTTCAGGTAGTCGACGGTGACGGAATAGGGATGGCCGATCGCAATAGCGGATCCGGTCTTACGTGCAATGGCGATCGTCTTCTGAAACTGCTGATGAACAAACTCGGTGGTACGCTCATGGTCGAGGAATATATCCCGTTGCAGCCAGGCGATGCCCCGGTCTCTGGCCGCCTTCCAGGCGACCGTCTCCGGAGTGGTACGGCTGTCTACAAAAAACAGCTTACGGGCTTCTGCGACCTCCATCACCCAGTCCATCTGCGGTCGCAGTCGAGTCAGCAGACTGCCCATATGGTTATTGAGACCGACAACTCCGGGTACAGTATCCAAGTCACGATTCAGCACCCGCTTAAACTGCTCTTCACTGAGGTCACGGGTCAGCGCACCAGGCCCCAGCGGGCGCTGGTGGGTATTCTCCATAGGCGCGTGCAGCATCACCTCTTTGCCTTCGGCAGTTGCCTGCCTGGCAAGCGCTCTGCCATGTGGACTGTGAGGCAGCACTGCATAGGTGACGGGGCCCGGCAGCTCCACAGCAGCGCGCCCCTTTGCCAGATTATCCCCGACATCATCGATCAGGACGACAATGGCAGGCTGGGCTACCGAGGCCGGTTCGGCGGCCGTCACCGCCAGGCTGCAGAGTGCGCAGCCGAGCAGCATCATCTGAGCTGTCAATGCCCTCAGCGGGCTCATGAACCGGACCGGGCTCCGGCGTAAACGGAAATACCTTTCAGCAGATTCAGTGCTTCATTGAGCTGATAATCCGCAGCCAGTATCTTTGTCTCATCACCGTTGCGGCCTGTTCCGGTATCTGACTCATCACCGTTGCCACTGCTGAGATGGCCCTGCAGATCCGCTTCCTTGATCACCTTGCGGGATTCAACCCGGGTTACCTTCGAGGGCTCCACGACGATATCCGGTACGATGCCTTCCGCCTGAATCGAACGACCGCCCGGCGTATAGTAACGGGCAGTGGTCAGCTTAAGGGCCCTTTCGTTGTGCAGTGGCAGTACCGTCTGCACCGAACCCTTGCCGAAACTCTGGGTACCCATCACCACAGCACGCTTCTGATCCTGCAGTGCTCCGGCAACGATTTCAGAAGCGGAGGCCGAGCCACCGTTGATCAGTACCACCACCGGAATCCCCTGACTGGGATTATCCGCAGTGGCGGAGTAGCGCAGTTCTGCCTGCTTGAGTCGCCCTTTGGTGTACACAATCAGACCGTCATCGAGAAATGCATCGCTGACCTCAACCGCGGCTCGCAGTACGCCGCCGGGATTATTTCGCAGATCAAGGATATACCCCTTCAGGTCCGCCTGACTGCTGAGGTCCTCCATCGCACTGACCAGATCCTTACCGGAGTTAACCTGAAACTGAGAAATTCGCAGATAACCGAAATGATCTTCCAGCAGCCGCTTTTTGACGCTGGTTATCTTGATCACCGCCCGGGTCACCTTTATCTCCAGCGGCTTGCTCTCACCTTCACGAATAATGGTCAGCAGGATCTCGGTGCCGATTTTACCGCGCATCATGTTAACGGCATCCATCAGATCCATGCCTTTAACCGCTTTATCATCCAGTTTGATGATCATGTCACCGGCCAGTACCCCTGCCCGCTGTGCCGGAGTATCGTCGATCGGCGACACCACCCGGACAAAGCCATTTTCCATTCCGACCTCTATGCCCAGCCCGCCGAACTCGCCACTGGTGCTGACGCGAAGATCTTTGAAAGCGGAAGGGTCCAGATAGTTGGAATGGGGATCCAGCCCCGACAACATACCTTTAATGGCGTTTTCCAGTAATTCAGCATCTTCAACGGGCTCGACGTAGGCGGTTTTTACCCGTTCGAAAATTTCGGTAAAAGTGCGCAGTTCCTGTAACGGCAGTGGCTGCACCTTTCTGACAGGTTCGGCACCGGCGGAAGTGTGATCGGCCGCCTCAGGGTCTGCAGACATCACCGCCCCGGCCCAGCTCAGACATAAGCCCGCCAGCAGCGGTGTCAGTACGTTACGGTGCCCCATCATCAGTCAGGATTCCTTTATTCAGCCCCGGCGCTTACTGAGCCAGGGTTTGGGATTATAGGGTTGCCCCTTGTAGCGAATAGCAAAATAGAGGCCTGTTTCTGATAGACCACCACTATCGCCGACTGTTGCAATTATTTCGTTCCCGGAGACCCAGTCTCCGACATCTTTGAGCAGACTTCGGTTGTGGCCGTAAAGGCTCATATAGCCGCTGCCGTGATCGATGATCAGCAGCAATCCGAAGCCTCTCAGCCAGTCGGCAAAAACCACCCGACCGTGATGGACAGCCCGGACCCGATTACCAGCCGGTGCCGAGATCAGCATTCCTTCGCTCTTTACCCCCTGGCGATTCCGGCTGCCAAAGTTGCGGATCACCTTACCTTTAGTCGGCCACTTCAGCCTGCCCTTGAGCTGGCGGAACTCTTTACTGTCCCAGGCGAGATCGATCTTCTCCAGGCTCTGCTGCAGTTGTTTCAGCAGGGTTTTCAGCCGTTCGCGATCTGCTTTCAGCCGTTTCAGTCGGGCATCACCGCCACTGATCTTCTTCTGAAGCTGAGTAAGTGCCTGCTTACGCTGACTTCTGCTACTTCTGAGTTTTTCGGCATCCGCCTTCAGCGCCTGCTGCTTCTGCTCCAGTCCGGACGTTTCCGCCCTGATCCCAGCCTCAGTCTGCTCCAGCGATATCAGTGTCGTCTGGTACTCATCAATCGCTCTGATCCGGGCCCGGTTCATGTACTCATAGTAGCGCAGAATCCGCGACAGTCGCTCCGGCTGCTGCTGGTTCAGCAGCAGCTTGATCTGGTCCTGATGTCCGATCCGATAGGCGGCCGCCAGCTGCTGACTCAGCTCCCGGGCCTGGTTTTCACGTTCATGATCCAGCCGCTCCTTTTCCAGGGTCAGCCGCTTCAGTTCGCGGCGGCTATTGGCTACCTTCTGCTCACCGGTTCGAATCGCCTTGCTGAGCCTGCCGGCCTGCACTTCTGAGCTGCGGAGTTTTGACTCAATTGACTGGCTTTCACCCCGGAACTGGCGCAGGCGCGCCTCCAGCTTACGAATATCAACCTGTAACTGACGTACTTTCTTTTCGGTGGCGCCGGCATCGGCAGCCGTACTGGCGGCGGGAAATCCGAAGATCAGCAGAGAGGTAATTAAGAGAGGTATCAGGTTCAGTCGCATGCAGAAGTCCCGGATGACCCCGGGACTATAAACCAGGATCATCCGACTTGTACACCGGACAGACTGCGGCGACAGAGATTCAGGCCAGCAGCGACCGGCCGGACATTTCAGCCGGCGCAGTCAGTCCCATCAGGGTCAGCAGGGTGGGTGCCAGGTCCGCCAGACAGCCATCCTTCAGCTCGACACCGGCCTGACCGGAGTAAATCAGGCCAACCGGCCACAGGGTATGGGCGGTATGAGCCTGGCCTGTAGCCGGGTCGCTCATCAGCTCAACATTGCCGTGATCGGCAGTAATCAGGGCCTGCCCCCCCACCTGATCCAGCGCCGCCAGCACCCGACCAAGACATTCGTCGATGGTTTCTACCGCTTTTACCGCCGCATCAAAGTTACCGGTGTGACCGACCATATCCGGGTTGGCATAGTTGCAGACAATCAGGTCAAACTGCTGCTCTGCGATCGCGGCCACCAGTCGCTCGGTCACTTCCGGCGCGCTCATCTCCGGCTTGAGGTCGTAGGTTGCGACATCCGGGGAAGGCACCAGAATACGTTCTTCACCTGGATACTGAGCCTCTTCGCCGCCATTGAAGAAGAAGGTGACATGAGCGTATTTCTCAGTCTCAGCGATACGCAGCTGCGTCTTACCGAGCCCGGACAGATACTCACCAAGGCCGTTACTGATCGGCTCCGGCGGGTACGCGCAGGCAGTATCGATATCTGCCGCATACTCGGTCATCATCACGTAGTCTGCCAGTGCTGGTACAACCGGGCGCTCAAAGCCACTGAAGTCCGCTTCAACGAAAGCGCGGGTAATCTCACGGGCCCGGTCCGGGCGAAAGTTCGCGCAGATCAGAGCATCACCATCGGCAATGGTACCGACAGCACTGCCTTCAGCATCGGTGATCACTGTCGCCCGGACAAATTCGTCGTTCTCGTCACGCTGGTAGGCTGCGGCCAGCGCGTCGGCTGCCGATGTTGCCGTAAACTGGCCTTCAGCCCGGGTCATGGCACTCCAGGCCTGCTCCACCCGGTCCCAGCGATTATCCCGATCCATGGCGAAGTAGCGACCGGTAACAGTGGCGATAGCCCCCTTACCCAGTTCGCTGAATTCCGCTTCCATCGCTTCGATGGACGGGCCGGCGCTTCTTGGCGGCATATCGCGTCCGTCCAGAATGGCATGCACAAACACCGATTCCGCACCGCGTTTTACCGCCATCCTGACCAGCGCCCGGATGTGCTCTTCATGGCTGTGTACACCGCCCGGAGACAGCAGCCCCATAATATGGACCGCCCTGCCCTGACTGATCGCCGCATCCATTGCACGGACCAGTGCCGCATTGTCGAAGAAGCTGCCATCTTCGATCGCCTTGGTGATACGGGTGAAATTCTGGTAGACAATGCGACCAGCCCCCATATTCATATGCCCCACTTCGGAGTTACCCATCTGCCCTTCCGGCAGCCCGACCTCCATCCCGGAGGTCGCTACCATCGCCGTTGGCGCCTGGCTCCAGAGCCGGTCCCAGACCGGCGTGCGCGCGGCGGCAATTGCGTTATTCTCAGGGCTGTCGTTTACCCCCCAACCATCGAGAATGATCAGAGCCGTCGGCTTTTTGAGTTGAGACATCGTCGTGGAGAATCCTGGTCGCTGAAAAGGAAGTGACATTTTACGTTTCCTCAGGGCGGACTGCCAGCGCGACCTTTTTCCGATAGCCTTGCTGCAGCCGGCCGAAAGGGGGGAATCGGCCTGCCGGAAGCTGAATATGCTGTGGAAATCAAAGCCGGCTGTTAAAGACCCATGCAGCGACGGTAGTAGGCAGTCTCCCGGAACCCGGATAGCAGCGATGGGGAGAAGTAGCCAAGCATACAGGCCGGATCTCTCTTTCGGACCGTTCGAATGCAGTTCCAGGTGGCATCCGGAGCGCAGACGGCAAAGCGATCTATGCTATCGAAACCGGTACGCGGATGGGTCGCCAGCCGGGTTGCTGCTCTGGATCGAACGACCGGCAGACTGTCGGTCGGCAAGCGCTGCTCCAGCGCCTCCAGACCGGCGGCCGAGAGGTACATTCGCGACAGACCATAATCCAGCTGCTGCAGCACCAGATAATTATGCAACGACGCCTCGGCATCGCCATGTCGCTGGAAAAGAGCTCCCAGCAACAGGTAGCAGGCGATAACACCTTCATCGCTGCAGCGCTGAAGCTTGTCTCTGGCAGATTCGAAACTGCGCTGCCGGCGCGATGACCAGTCCAGAAAGTGCTGAATATAGAGATCACTGATCGCCTGCGGGTGCATCAGTCTGGCCGCCGCAACCAGTTGCCGGTCTGCAATCTGCAGATTGTTACCTTCGGCACCGGCAAGTTTTGCGCTCAGATAGAGCGCCTGAGAATTATCGGTGACAGCGGCCCGTTGTACCGCTGCCCGCAGTTCCGGTGTAAATCTCAGACAACGCTGCCAGCAATAATGGGCCGCATCCATCTGCCCCTGCTCGGCCGCCTGCTGGTAATAGCCGAAGGCCCGCTCGCCATCGACAGGTACACCGTAAGAGCCGTATTCGTAGAGCCAGCCCAGCAGAAGCAGGCCATCGGCGCTCTGCTCCAGACCGGACAACTGTTGCTCGGCCAGATGGCCATCCCGAACCAGCAGCCTGCCAGCCTCGGCCGCTGTTACTGCCAGCGCCGGTATCGATGCTGACAGAGTCAGCAGCAGAATAAGCGATTGCAGCAACCGGAGTGTCATCGCTGTCACCCCGGCCTCAGATCTTCTCTTCCCAGTGCAGACTGCCGATCTCCACACGCACCCAGTCGAAACCGACTTTACGAGCCACCGAAACGGCACCGTCGAGGCTTTTAAATTCCCGTTCCGTATTGTTTCGCTGCAGGGTCAGAGATTCTTCCTTGTCGTCCCGGGTTATGAACTTCAGATTCCAGCCTCTGGCCATCGACACAGGCACCGCCCGGCACAGCTTGAAACAGCCGGCGTTAAAAAGAAGTTTTAGTTCTTTTTCCTGCATATCTGATTTCTGCTTATAAAGTTCAAAGGTCACTAACGCAAATTGTAAATCAGCCTATGAATAATCACAATTTAATTTTGATTTTCTAATCAGGTTTTCAGCTGCTCATAAATTCAGTGAGAACCGGCCTCCGGAAATCGATAATCGGACAACGCCCCAGGACTACAGGATGCGCATGGTTTCCACCTGTCTGAAAGGGTATACTCTCGCATCTGTCAAAAGTGGCTGAAGCAGCCACTGCCATCTGTTAATCAGCGTTCGGAAAATCTGTAATGGAGCAATATATCGAGTTTGCAACCAACCACTGGGAGTTGGTGCTGGCGTTCGTAGTAACCCTGCTGATGCTGATCATCAGCGAGATGCGTAAGGGCGGTAAAACGGTCTCTACCTTTATCGCCACACAGATGATCAATAAGGATGGTGCCGCCATTCTCGATATCCGACAGAAAAAAGAGTTTCAGACCGGTCACATCCTTTCCTCCATCAACATCCCGCTGGCAGAGATCGACAAGCGCATGAACGAGCTGGAGAAATATCGGGAGAAACCGATTATCGTGGTGTGCAACCTGGGCCAGACCTCGTCCGGCGCCTCCAAGAAACTGCTCGACGCCAAGTTTGCCAACGTGGTTCGCCTGCAGGGCGGCATCACCGAATGGAAGGCGCAGAACCTGCCCGTAGTTAAAAAGTAATTCTTCGATCCGGCTGGAAGTATTGATCATGGCTGAAATCACCCTCTACGGCACACAGATCTGCCCCTACTGCATTCGCGCCAAGGCGTTGCTGGAAAAGAAGCAGGCACGCTACCAGGAGATCCGGGTCGATCAGAATCCGGCTAAACGTATGGAAATGATGGAACGTGGCGGCGGCCGCACCGTTCCTCAGATATTTATCGACGGTAATCATATCGGCGGCTGTGACGAGCTTTACGCGCTGGAGCGCCAGGGCCGTCTGGATCCGCTGCTCGCAGGCTGATCGGCGCTGCGCGGCAGAGTTACTGTCCACCACCTGGCTTTAAGAACTTATTAAGGAACCTATCATGGCAGATCAAGAAGCAGCACCTCAGGCTGACGGCGAACAGAGCGCACCGCATTTTTCAGTCCACCGGATTTACCTGAAAGACGCCTCCTTCGAAGCACCCGGGGCACCTGCTCTGTTTACCAAGCAGTGGACTCCTGAAGTGGGACTGGACCTCAACTCCCGCCCGACCAAGGTCGGCGAAGACCTGTTTGAAGTGGTACTGACGCTGACGGTCACAGCTAAAGCCGAAGGCGAAACCGCTTTTCTGATCGAGATTCAGCAGGCCGGCCTGTTCAGAATCAAAAATATTGAAGGTCCTAACCTGCAGCACACACTGGGTGCCTTCTGCCCGACTATCCTGTTCCCCTACGCCCGTGAAGCGGTGGACAACCTGGCCAACAAGGGCAGCTTCCCTCCACTGATGCTGGCGCCGGTCAATTTCGAAGCCCTGTTTGCCGAGCAGATGCAACGCCAGCAGGCAGAAGCTCAGGAAACTCACTGATTCCGAGCGGGCCGCCTGTAATCCGGCCAGAATCAGAAGGGGACCTCAGGGTCCCCTTTTTTGTGCTTGCTGATGACCCTCAGAGGCCAACGATCTCCAGAGGGATCGCCTCAGCTACCGCCCTGAAAGCCCAGCTGACGCCAGGCTTCATATACCATCACCGCTACCGTGTTCGAGAGATTAAGGCTGCGACTGTCAGGCTTCATCGGCAGACGCAGGCGCTGCTCAGGCGGCAGTGATTCCAGCACCTCGGTTGGCAACCCCCGAGTTTCCGGTCCGAACAACAGGATATCTCCTTCGGCAAACTCAGCTTCGGCGTGACAGCGGCTGCCTTTGGTTGTCAGCGCATAGACCCGCCCCGGGCCGACCTCATCAAGACATTGCTGCAGTGACTCATGACGACGCACCCGGGCCAGCTCATGATAGTCCAGTCCTGCACGGCGCACCTTTTTCTCGTCCAGCTCAAACCCCAGCGGATTAATCAGATGCAGACTGAAACCGGTATTGGCACACAGGCGAATGATATTGCCGGTATTGGGTGGAATTTCCGGTTGATAAAGGACAATGTGCAGCATGGGTCGACTCTCATAAAACAGGCCGGCCATTATAGAACGCCGGCCGGAGCGTAGACAGTCCGAACTACTCTTCGCCGGCCTCCTCCGATTCCATACCCAGCTCTTTTATTTTTCGGGTCAGAGTGTTCCGCCCCCAGCCCAGCAGAATTGACGCATCACGCCGTCTGCCACCGGTACGCTTCAGAGCGGCCTCGATCATAATGCGTTCGAACGCGGGCACCGCAATGCCGAGCAGATCCTGCTGCCCCCGGTTCAGCTCCTGATCCGCCCAGGTGCGCAACGCCTGCTCCCAGTTGCCGACTGGCATCTCCAGCTCTTCCTCGGCCAGAAGCTCCGGTGGCAGGTCAGATACCATGACTTCACGACCGGAGGCCATTACCGTAATCCAGCGACAGGCATTCTCCAGCTGACGAACGTTGCCCGGCCACTGCAGCGAACAGAGATAAGTTTCCGCTTCAGTGGACAACACTTTGCACTCGACTGTGAGTTCTTCGGCAGCCTGACTGAGAAAGTGCTGAGTCAGCCGCGGGATGTCCTCCCGTCGCTCACTGAGCCGGGGGATATGAATGCGAATAACATTCAGGCGGTGAAAAAGATCTTCCCGGAAACGGCCTTCGCGGACCAGCTCCTCAAGGTTCTGATGGGTGGCGGCGATGATTCGCACATCCACCTTAATCGGGGTATGGCCACCCACCCGGTAAAACTCACCATCGGCCAGCACCCTCAGCAGCCGGGTCTGGGTATCGGCCGGCATATCACCGATCTCGTCAAGAAACAGAGTGCCGCCATCCGATTGCTCAAAGCGCCCCTTGCGCTGACCGCCAGCACCGGTAAAGGCTCCCTTTTCATGGCCAAACAGCTCTGACTCGATCAGGTCCTTGGGGATCGCCGCCATATTCAGCGGAATAAAAGGCGCCCGGGCCCGGGGACTGTGCTTGTGCAGCGCATGGGCGACCAGCTCTTTGCCGGTTCCCGATTCACCGTTGATCAGTACCGTGATATTGGACTGAGACAGCCGGCCGATAGCCCGAAAAACTTCCTGCATCGCCGGAGCAGCCCCGATGATCTCGGTGTCATCCTCCAGCTCTACCGCCTGAACCTGATCGTCATTTTCACGGGCATGGGCCACGGCCCGTTTGACCAGCGATACCGCATCGTCGACGTCGAAGGGCTTGGGCAGGTATTCAAAAGCGCCGCCCTGATAGGAGGAGACGGCGCTGTCCAGATCGGAATGGGCCGTCATAATAATCACCGGCAGCTGCGGGTGCTGCACCTGAATGGTACTCAGCAGCTCCAGACCGTCGACACCCGGCATCCGGATGTCACTGATCAGGGTGTCCGGACGCTCAGCTTCCAGCGCCCTCAGGGCCGCATCACCGCTCTCAAACGAGCGGGTCTCTATTCCCTCCTGCTCCAGTGCTTTCTCCAGCACCCAGCGAATGGATCGGTCATCATCGACAATCCAGACGTTATTTACCGTTCTCATGGTTCTGCTCCAGGGGAATATAAATCAGGAATTCTGTGTGCCCGGGTTCACTTCTGCATTCAATCAGTCCCTGATGCTGGTTAATGATCGACTGGGCGATGGAAAGGCCAAGACCACTCCCCTCGGCGCGACCACTGATCATCGGATAGAACAGGGTTTCACGCAGCCCTGCCGGAATCCCGGGACCGTTATCCACAATGGCAATCTGACAGACCAGCCGATGACGATCGGCACCAAGAGTGAACTGACGCACGGCCCGGGTTCTGAGCTTCACCTGAGGAGCCGCTGTACCAGCCTCGGTCAGTGCCTGCACGCCGTTCCTGACCACATTCAGCACCGCCTGGATCAACTGTTCCTCGTCCCCTTCCAGGTCGGGAATACTGGGATCGTAGTCACGGATAATCCCGACGCTGTCACCGCTCTCTGCTGTAACCAGGCTGTAAATACGCTCCAGCACCAGATGGATGTTGATGGGGGCCATCTGCGGCAGCTTGCGCGGCCCCAGCATACGGTCCACCAGATTCTGCAACCGGTCCGCCTCTTCGATGATCACCCGGGTATAATCAGTCAGGCTCTCATCCGGCAGCGCCCGCTCCAGCAGCTGGGCAGCCCCGCGAATCCCACCCAGCGGATTTTTGATTTCATGAGCCAGTCCCCGCACCAGCCCCCGTGTTGTTTCCCGCTGATTGCGGGCATCTTCTTCACGTGAGATCCGGATCAGCCGGTCCCGGGGCTGCAGCTCCACTACCAGCATGCCGAACTGATCACCGGTCAGAGGCGTAATACAGTAGTCAGCGGCGATCTCTCTGCCGTGGTACAACAGCAATTGCGCTTCCCGGCGGGTATAGGGATGACCCGAGTGCCTGGCATCGGCAAGCACATCACTGAATTCGGTATTGTCACGAATCAGCGCAGAAATACTCTCGCCCTCTATGCGTTTAAAGCTCACTTCAAACAGCATTTCCCCGGCGGGATTGATGTAGCGCAGACACTGCTCGGTATCCAGCAGCAGCACTGCGCCGGAAAGGTTATCCAGCAGCTGTTTATATAATGCTTGCACGCTAAGATCCTGTGGTAATTATTCTGAATATCGACGTAGCTGTGTGTGATTATGCAAAATGCGAACCAGCTAAAAACCTCCCGCCAGCCCGACAACATCGGGCACCCGCACTACTATTAAGCATAACCTGGTGACGCCGGCGCACCAATTTAGTGCGTCCGTTATCTGACAACCCGAACGGATCCTCCGAAAAATCACCGCCCACGACTGTCACGCTTCATCAACCAGCCAAAAAAAAACCTCCCGAAGGAGGTTTTTTTCATCACCCGGCGTTTTTACACGCTGTAGTAGAGATCAAACTCAACAGGGTGAGTGGTCATGTTGACCTTCTCGATCTCTTCGTTTTTCAGTTCGATGTAAGCATCAATCATGTCGTTGGTGAATACACCACCGGCAGTCAGGAACTCACGATCCTGGTCCAGAGCAGCCAGCGCTTCTTCCAGGCTGGAAGCAACAGTCGGGATCTCTGCAGCTTCTTCGGCCGGCAGGTCGTACAGATCCTTGTCAGCAGCATCGCCCGGGTGGATCTTGTTCTGGATACCGTCCAGAGCAGCCATCATCAGTGCAGAGAAGCACAGGTAAGGGTTGGCTGAAGGATCAGGGAAGCGGAACTCAACCCGACGCGCCTTAGGATTGGTCACGTAAGGGATACGGATGGAAGCAGAGCGGTTACGGGCAGAGTAAGCCAGCATAACAGGCGCCTCGAAACCAGGAACCAGACGCTTGTAGGCGTTGGTGGAAGCGTTGGCGAAAGCGTTGATCGCCTTGGCGTGCTTGATTACACCACCGATTGCGTACAGAGCCATTTCGCTCAGACCACCGTAGGAGTCACCGGAGAACAGGTTCTGACCGTCTTTGGAGATGGACATATGAACGTGCATGCCGGAACCGTTATCGCCAACCAGCGGCTTAGGCATAAAGGTCGCAGTCTTGCCGTAAGCATGAGCAACGTTGTGTACACAGTACTTGAGGATCTGAACTTCGTCAGCCTTCTCAACGATAGTGTTGGCGCCAACGCCGATTTCACACTGACCAGCCGTACCTACTTCGTGGTGGTGCACTTCTACTTCCAGACCCATAGCAGTCATGGCGTCGCACATAGCGGCACGCAGATCATGCAGAGAATCGACCGGAGGAACGGGGAAGTAACCACCTTTGACACCGGGACGGTGACCGATGTTACCGCCTTCGAAAGCCGCGTTGGAAGCCCATGCGGCCTCGTCGGAAGAGATGCTGTAACCGCAACCGCTGATGTCGGCGTGCCACTTGATGTCGTCAAATACGAAGAACTCAGGCTCAGGACCAAACAGAGCGGTATCACCGACACCGATAGACTTCATGTACTCTTCGGTACGACGCGCGACAGAACGCGGATCACGCTCGTAGCCCTGACCGGTAGCCGGCTCAACGATGTCACAACGAACGATAACGGTGGCATCTTCCGTGAAAGGATCCAGTACAGACGCATCGTCACAAGGCATCAGGATCATGTCGGATTCGTTAATGCCTTTCCAGCCGGCGATAGAAGAACCATCGAACATCTTGCCTTCTTCGAAGAAATCTTCGTCAACTTCAGAAGCAGGGATAGTGACGTGCTGCTCTTTACCCTTGGTGTCTGTGAAGCGCATATCAACCCAGCGAGCTTCACTTTCTTTTAGCAGTTGCAGAGTCTTCTCTGACATAACTGATTTCTCCAATTGATGTTGAGATTAGAAATTTCTGTGCGTGCATCAGTACCACAGACACGCGATCAGATGATGGCCGGTACAAAGCAAACTGCATGCCAGCCTTAAAAACACGCTAACACTTTGTTTTTATTAGGATGACAAAAACAGCAGCCCCCTCTTGCGCACCACCATAGAGCACAAAACACTTTGATGCACTATTTTGGCGCACATCATTCATACCAACGCCTCATTCAGGCGCACTACACCCTGACAATACTTACAGGATACGCCCAATTCAGTCCGGGTTTTAGCGCTAAATAACATCATTTCGGACGCTTATCTGATGTATAATTGCTCCCTTTTCCCAGGGGTCCCCCGGAGTACTTGTAAAGTGATAGAAAAACTGAGAAATATTGCCATCATCGCACACGTCGACCACGGCAAAACCACACTGGTTGATAAGTTGTTGTCGCAGTCCGGCACGCTGAACCGACGCGATGAAGGCGCCGAGCGTATCATGGACTCCAACGACCAGGAAAAAGAGCGCGGCATCACCATTCTCGCCAAGAACACGGCTATCGAATGGAACGATTACCATATCAATATCGTCGATACTCCCGGCCACGCCGACTTCGGTGGAGAGGTTGAGCGGGTACTGTCGATGGTGGACTGCGTACTGCTGCTGGTCGACGCCGTAGACGGCCCGATGCCGCAGACACGTTTTGTGACACAGAAGGCATTCGCCCAGGGCCTGAAGCCGATTGTCGTCATCAACAAAATCGACCGCCCCGGCTCTCGTCCCGACTGGGTTATGGACCAGGTGTTTGACCTGTTCGACAACCTGGGGGCCACCGATGATCAGCTCGACTTCCCGGTCGTTTACGCCTCGGCACTGAATGGTATTGCCGGCCTTGATGCCGACGATATGGCCGACGATATGACCCCCCTGTTTGAAGCAATCGTCGAGCACGTAGAACCTCCTCAGGTCGATACCGAAGGACCTTTCCAGATGCAGATCTCTGCTCTGGACTACAACAGCTATGTGGGTGTTATCGGGGTTGGCCGAATCAAGCGTGGCAGCGTTGCCACCAACACGCCGGTCAGAGTAGTCGACCGTAACGGAGAAGTACGCAACGGCCGCCTTCAGAAAATCATGGGCTACATGGGCCTGGAGCGAGTGGATGTCGAAAACGCCCGTGCCGGCGATATCGTCTGCATCACCGGCATCGATGGCCTCGGCATCTCTGATACCCTCTGTGACCCGGACCATCCGGAAGCGCTGCCTGCCCTCAGTGTCGACGAACCGACCGTTTCCATGACCTTCCAGGTGAACGACTCCCCCTTCTGTGGCCAGGACGGTAAATACATCACCAGCCGCAACATCAGGGACCGCCTCGACCGCGAACTGATCCACAACGTTGCGCTGCGGGTGGAACAGGGAGATTCTCCGGACAAGTTTATTGTATCAGGCCGTGGTGAGCTTCACCTGTCGGTACTGATCGAAAGCATGCGCCGCGAAGGCTACGAGCTGGGCGTATCCCGGCCAGAAGTTATTCAGAAGGAAGTGGATGGCGAAATCCAGGAGCCCTTCGAAGAGCTGATGATCGACGTTGAAGATCAGCACCAGGGCAGCATCATCGAAGAGCTGGGCAAGCGCAAGGCGGAAATGACCAATATGGAAGTGGACGGCAAAGGCCGTGTCCGACTCTCCTTCGTGGTCCCGTCCCGGGGACTGATCGGTTTCCGCAGCCAGTTCCTGACCATGACCTCCGGCACCGGCATCATGACCTCGATCTTCGATCACTACGGCCCGGTCAAAGAGGGCGAAGTCACCAGCCGCATCAACGGCGTGCTGATCTCCAACTGTGCCGGCAAGGCGCTGACCTACGCCCTGTTTACTCTGCAGGAACGCGGTCGCCTGCTGATCGATCCCAACATCGACGTCTACGAAGGGGTGATCATCGGAATCCACAGTCGCAGCAACGACCTGACGGTCAATCCGACCAAGGCCAAGCAGCTGACCAACATCCGTGCCGCCGGTACCGATGAAAACCTGCTGCTGACCACGCCGATCCGCCTCACGCTGGAACAGGCGCTGGACTTTATTGAAGATGACGAACTGGTCGAGGTGACTCCTCACCATATCCGCATCCGTAAAAAACTGCTGAAAGAGCACGAGCGTAAGCGCGCTTCCCGCAGCAAGGACTGATGCCATAAGCCACCGGGACATCCGTTATACTTAAAACTATCGTGTGACAGGACGGAATCATGTTGACACTATTTCCTGAAATTCAGCCTTATTCCCGTCAGCGACTCAATGTCGGCGACGGGCATGAACTCTATTTCGAAGAAAGTGGCAACGCCCAGGGGATTCCGGTCCTGTTTGTTCACGGCGGTCCCGGCGGCGGCACCAGCGACTTTAACCGGCGCTTCTTTGATCCGGAGAAATACCGGATCATTCTGTTCGACCAGCGTGGCTGCGGACTCTCCACTCCTCACGCCTCGATTCAGGACAACACCAGCGACCACCTGATCGAAGACATGGAGAAGCTCCGCCTTCAGCTTGGTATCGATCAGTGGCTGTTGTTTGGCGGCTCCTGGGGCAGTACCCTCAGCCTGCTCTATGCCCAGAGATATCCACAGCAGGTATCCGGACTGATTCTGAGAGGTATCTTCCTTTGCCGACCTCAGGACGTTCGCTGGTTCTATCAGTACGGCGCCAGCCAGGTCTTTCCCGACTTCTGGAAGGAGTTCGTTGAACCGATTGCGGAGAGTGAGCGTGATGACTTCGTCAGCGCCTATTACCGGATACTGACCAGCGATAATGAGATAGCCAGGATGGCTGCTGCCAAGAGCTGGGCAGGCTGGGAAGCACGCTGCTCAACTCTTGAACCCAGCAACGGCCTTGTCGGCCATTTCAGTGATCCTCATGTGGCACTGGCACTGTCCCGGATTGAAGCCCACTACTTCGCCAACAACGCTTTTCTCGACGACAACCAGATTCTCAGGGATGCAGAGAAGCTTCTCCATATCCCCACCGTCATCGTCCACGGACGTTACGATATGGTCTGCCCGGTCAGCCAGGCTCTGGAACTCCATGAGGTGCTGCCTGAAGCCAGCCTGCACATAGTCCGGGATGCAGGCCATTCGGCCATGGAGCCCGGCATTACCGACAATCTGATCAAGGCGACTAACCAGTTCGCCCTGCGACTGGCCTGACCCTGTGCTGGCACTGATTCAACGTGTCACCGAGGCTTCGGTGGTGGTCAACGGTGAGATCATTGGTGAGATTGGTCCGGGGTTACTGCTGTTTCTGGGAGTCCAGAAGGAGGACGATCAGGCTAAAGCAGACAAGTTACTGAACAAGACCCTGGCCTACCGCATTTTTCCTGACGCTGAGGAACGCATGAACCTCAATCTTCAGCAGGTCAACGGCGGCTTGCTGGTTGTCTCCCAGTTCACCATTGCCGCCGACACCCGCAAAGGGCTTCGCCCCAGTTTTTCCAGTGCGGCCCATCCTTCTGACGGTGAACGTCTCTACGATTACTTTGTCAGCCGTGCCCGGCAACTCCACCCACAGGTAGCGACCGGCAGCTTCGGCGCAGACATGAAGGTCAGCCTGCTCAATGACGGCCCGGTGACCTTTATGCTGGAAGTCTGACACAGGTTTCGTTTACACCCCTTCCTGCCGGAGCAGCTGCGCGAATTCAGTATAGCCACCGATATGCTGCTGACCGCGAAAGATCTGCGGGACGGTTGCCACCGGCTTACCGATGGTCTTTTCCAGGTCCGCTTTGCTGATACCCTCTTTATGGATATCAATATAACGATACTCCAGCGCCTTTATTTCGCACAACTCCTTTGCCCGACTGCAGAATCCACAACCCTCTCTGCCAAAAATCGTTACCCGCTGCATATCAACCTCCCGTTTCGCTTAGCACCTGCGGTACAGGATGATTAAACCCGGTTCTGGTCGACAGAGCTAATTGCAGTTTTTAAAGGGGTTAATAGTCTGTCGCTATAGAAGCTTCAGAGAAGAGCTTCAGCGCCCCTCAGGCTTTTTACAGTCACACCCATCCAGAGACCAGGATAGTCCTGAGAGCCGTTTAAGCGGCCCCGGAAAGGGCTACAGAGCCACAGGAGCTGACCTGCCCCGAAGTCGGGAACATATCACCATACCCGAACTGCAAACCATAAAAAAACCCCCGGTACAGGGTACCGGGGGTTTTCTTAATTGGGCGCCTGGCGATGGAAGTCCTGCGGACGGATACGCCGCAGTCGTAAAACCGGGCCGGCGCCTGCGCCGTCGCTTTCCGGTTTTACCCTACTCTCGAGCAGGTCAGTCTCATCGGTACAGCTATAAAAAAAGGGCCACCCGTTCGGGTGGCCCTTTCTTCATATTAGGCGCCTGGCGATGACCTACTCTCACATGGGGAAACCCCACACTACCATCGGCGCTGATCCGTTTCACTGCTGAGTTCGGGATGGGGTCAGGTGGTTCCAGATCGCTATGGTCGCCAGGCAAAAAAGGATGTGAATCTGTGATTGACTTGAAACTAAGTTCGTTTGTTGCGTTCGTTCGCGTTTATCTGTGTCTGTAGTCTCGAGCATAAACACCGCTTTGGTGTTATATGGTCAAGCCTCACGAGCAATTAGTACCGGTTAGCTCAACGCCTCACAACGCTTACACATCCGGCCTATCAACGTCCTGGTCTTGAACGGCTCTTCAGTGGACTCAAGGTCCAGGTGAGATCTCATCTTGAAGGGGGCTTCCCGCTTAGATGCTTTCAGCGGTTATCCCGTCCGAACGTAGCTACCGGGCAATGCCATTGGCATGACAACCCGAACACCAGAGGTTCGTCCATTCCGGTCCTCTCGTACTAGGAACAGCTCTTCTCAAATCTCAAACGCCCACGGCAGATAGGGACCGAACTGTCTCACGACGTTCTAAACCCAGCTCGCGTACCACTTTAAATGGCGAACAGCCATACCCTTGGGACCGGCTTCAGCCCCAGGATGTGATGAGCCGACATCGAGGTGCCAAACACCGCCGTCGATGTGAACTCTTGGGCGGTATCAGCCTGTTATCCCCGGAGTACCTTTTATCCGTTGAGCGATGGCCCTTCCATACAGAACCACCGGATCACTATGACCTACTTTCGTACCTGCTCGACGTGTCTGTCTCGCAGTTAAGCGGGCTTATGCCATTGCACTAAGCTCATGATTTCCGACCATGATTAGCCCACCTTCGTGCTCCTCCGTTACTCTTTGGGAGGAGACCGCCCCAGTCAAACTACCCACCACACAATGTCCCCGATCCGGATAACGGACCTGGGTTAGAACCCCAAACATACCAGGGTGGTATTTCAAGGTTGGCTCCACGATGACTGGCGTCACCGCTTCAAAGCCTCCCACCTATCCTACACAAGTAGGCTCAGAGTTCACTGTGAAGCTGTAGTAAAGGTTCACGGGGTCTTTCCGTCTAGCCGCGGGTATACTGCATCTTAACAGCAAGTTCAATTTCACTGAGTCTCGGGTGGAGACAGTGTGGCCATCATTACGCCATTCGTGCAGGTCGGAACTTACCCGACAAGGAATTTCGCTACCTTAGGACCGTTATAGTTACGGCCGCCGTTTACCGGGGCTTCGATCAAGAGCTTCGCTTACGCTAACCCCATCAATTAACCTTCCGGCACCGGGCAGGCGTCACACCCTATACGTCCA